>NZ_JAMYKW010000001.1:482500-485000 GCF_040317555.1 Mesorhizobium sp. M1406
GCTGCTGTGGTTTCCAAGTATCGATAATAGGTAACTTACCCTGAATACATAGGGGTAAAGTGGCGAACGCGGGGAACTGAAACATCTAAGTACCCGTAGGAAAGGACATCAACCGAGACTCCGGAAGTAGTGGCGAGCGAACCCGGACCAGGCCAGTGGCGATTGAGAGACAAGCGGAACCTTCTGGAAAGTAGGGCCATAGTGGGTGACAGCCCCGTACGCGTAATGCAATCAATCGTCCTCGAGTAAGGCGGGACACGTGAAATCCTGTCTGAAATTGGGGGGACCACCCTCCAAGCCTAAGTACTCGTGCATGACCGATAGCGAACTAGTACCGTGAGGGAAAGGTGAAAAGCACCCCGACAAGGGGAGTGAAAGAGTACCTGAAACCGATTGCCTACAAACAGTGGAAGCCCAAGGTTCGTCCTGGGTGACCACGTACCTTTTGTATAATGGGTCAGCGACTTAGTGTGACGAGCAAGCTTAAACCGCTAGGTGTAGGCGCAGCGAAAGCGAGTCTGAATAGGGCGTTCAGTTCGTCGCATTAGACCCGAAACCGAGTGATCTAGCCATGAGCAGGTTGAAGGTAAGGTAACACTTACTGGAGGACCGAACCCATAACTGTTGCAATAGTTCGGGATGACTTGTGGCTAGGGGTGAAAGGCCAATCAAACTCGGAAATAGCTGGTTCTCCGCGAAATCTATTTAGGTAGAGCGTCGACCGAATACCCCAGGGGGTAGAGCACTGGATGGGCTAGGGGTCCTCACCGGATTACCAAACCTAACCAAACTCCGAATACCTGGGAGTACTAGTCGGCAGACACACGGCGGGTGCTAACGTCCGTCGTGAAAAGGGAAACAACCCTGACCTACAGCTAAGGTCCCCAAGTTATGGCTAAGTGGGAAAGGATGTGAGGATCCCAAAACAACCAGGATGTTGGCTTAGAAGCAGCCATCATTTAAAGAAAGCGTAACAGCTCACTGGTCTAAATAAGGGTCTTTGCGCCGAAAATGTAACGGGGCTAAAGCCATACACCGAAGCTTAGGGTTTGGTCCGCAAGGGCCAAGCGGTAGCGGAGCGTTCTGTAAGCTGATGAAGCCATACCCGTGAGGGGTGGTGGAGGTATCAGAAGTGCGAATGCTGACATGAGTAACGTAAGGGGAGTGAGAGACTCCCCCGCCGAAAGACCAAGGGTTCCTGCTTAAAGCTAATCTGAGCAGGGTTAGCCGGCCCCTAAGACGAGGCGGAAACGCGTAGTCGATGGGAACCACGTTAATATTCGTGGGCTTGGAGGTAGTGACGGATCATTGAGGTAGTCCAATCTTATCGGATTGAACGGGCTGCTGCGTGGTTCCAGGAAATAGCTCCTCCTTATAAACCGTACCCGAAACCGACACTGGTGGTCTGGTAGAGTATACCAAGGCGCTTGAGAGAACTATGCTGAAGGAACTCGGCAAATTGCACGCGTAACTTCGGAAGAAGCGTGACCCTTTTCTACGCAAGTAGAGGAGGGTGGCACAGACCAGGGGGTAGCGACTGTTTATCAAAAACACAGGGCTCTGCGAAGTCGCAAGACGACGTATAGGGTCTGACGCCTGCCCGGTGCTGGAAGGTTAAGAGGAGGGGTGCAAGCTCTGAATCGAAGCCCCAGTAAACGGCGGCCGTAACTATAACGGTCCTAAGGTAGCGAAATTCCTTGTCGGGTAAGTTCCGACCTGCACGAATGGCGTAACGACTTCCCCGCTGTCTCCAGCATAGACTCAGTGAAATTGAATTCCCCGTGAAGATGCGGGGTTCCTGCGGTTAGACGGAAAGACCCCGTGCACCTTTACTATAGCTTTACATTGGCATTCGTAGTGGCATGTGTAGGATAGGTGGTAGGCTTTGAAACCTGGGCGCCAGCTCAGGTGGAGCCACCCTTGAAATACCACCCTTATTACTATGGATGTCTAACCGCGGCCCGTTATCCGGGTCCGGGACAATGTATGGTGGGTAGTTTGACTGGGGCGGTCGCCTCCTAAAGAGTAACGGAGGCGCGCGATGGTGGGCTCAGAACGGTCGGAAATCGTTCGCTGAGTGCAATGGCATAAGCCTGCCTGACTGCGAGACTGACAAGTCGAGCAGAGACGAAAGTCGGTCATAGTGATCCGGTGGTCCCGCGTGGAAGGGCCATCGCTCAACGGATAAAAGGTACGCCGGGGATAACAGGCTGATGACCCCCAAGAGTCCATATCGACGGGGTTGTTTGGCACCTCGATGTCGACTCATCGCATCCTGGGGCTGGAGCAGGTCCCAAGGGTATGGCTGTTCGCCATTTAAAGCGGTACGTGAGTTGGGTTCAGAACGTCGTGAGACAGTTCGGTCCCTATCTGCCGTGGGTGTAGGAATATTGAAAGGATCTGTCCCTAGTACGAGAGGACCGGGATGGACGGATCTCTGGTGGACCTGTTGTGGCGCCAGCCGCATAGCAGGGTAGCTATATCCGGACGGGATAACCGC
>NZ_JAMYKW010000001.1:490000-495844 GCF_040317555.1 Mesorhizobium sp. M1406
ATCCGTAGATTTCCGAATGGGGAAACCCACCTAAGGTACTTGGAAAATCAGAGCAGCCGGAAGGTCGCAAGGCCGACTTGCTGCTGTGGTTTCCAAGTATCGATAATAGGTAACTTACCCTGAATACATAGGGGTAAAGTGGCGAACGCGGGGAACTGAAACATCTAAGTACCCGTAGGAAAGGACATCAACCGAGACTCCGGAAGTAGTGGCGAGCGAACCCGGACCAGGCCAGTGGCGATTGAGAGACAAGCGGAACCTTCTGGAAAGTAGGGCCATAGTGGGTGACAGCCCCGTACGCGTAATGCAATCAATCGTCCTCGAGTAAGGCGGGACACGTGAAATCCTGTCTGAAATTGGGGGGACCACCCTCCAAGCCTAAGTACTCGTGCATGACCGATAGCGAACTAGTACCGTGAGGGAAAGGTGAAAAGCACCCCGACAAGGGGAGTGAAAGAGTACCTGAAACCGATTGCCTACAAACAGTGGAAGCCCAAGGTTCGTCCTGGGTGACCACGTACCTTTTGTATAATGGGTCAGCGACTTAGTGTGACGAGCAAGCTTAAACCGCTAGGTGTAGGCGCAGCGAAAGCGAGTCTGAATAGGGCGTTCAGTTCGTCGCATTAGACCCGAAACCGAGTGATCTAGCCATGAGCAGGTTGAAGGTAAGGTAACACTTACTGGAGGACCGAACCCATAACTGTTGCAATAGTTCGGGATGACTTGTGGCTAGGGGTGAAAGGCCAATCAAACTCGGAAATAGCTGGTTCTCCGCGAAATCTATTTAGGTAGAGCGTCGACCGAATACCCCAGGGGGTAGAGCACTGGATGGGCTAGGGGTCCTCACCGGATTACCAAACCTAACCAAACTCCGAATACCTGGGAGTACTAGTCGGCAGACACACGGCGGGTGCTAACGTCCGTCGTGAAAAGGGAAACAACCCTGACCTACAGCTAAGGTCCCCAAGTTATGGCTAAGTGGGAAAGGATGTGAGGATCCCAAAACAACCAGGATGTTGGCTTAGAAGCAGCCATCATTTAAAGAAAGCGTAACAGCTCACTGGTCTAAATAAGGGTCTTTGCGCCGAAAATGTAACGGGGCTAAAGCCATACACCGAAGCTTAGGGTTTGGTCCGCAAGGGCCAAGCGGTAGCGGAGCGTTCTGTAAGCTGATGAAGCCATACCCGTGAGGGGTGGTGGAGGTATCAGAAGTGCGAATGCTGACATGAGTAACGTAAGGGGAGTGAGAGACTCCCCCGCCGAAAGACCAAGGGTTCCTGCTTAAAGCTAATCTGAGCAGGGTTAGCCGGCCCCTAAGACGAGGCGGAAACGCGTAGTCGATGGGAACCACGTTAATATTCGTGGGCTTGGAGGTAGTGACGGATCATTGAGGTAGTCCAATCTTATCGGATTGAACGGGCTGCTGCGTGGTTCCAGGAAATAGCTCCTCCTTATAAACCGTACCCGAAACCGACACTGGTGGTCTGGTAGAGTATACCAAGGCGCTTGAGAGAACTATGCTGAAGGAACTCGGCAAATTGCACGCGTAACTTCGGAAGAAGCGTGACCCTTTTCTACGCAAGTAGAGGAGGGTGGCACAGACCAGGGGGTAGCGACTGTTTATCAAAAACACAGGGCTCTGCGAAGTCGCAAGACGACGTATAGGGTCTGACGCCTGCCCGGTGCTGGAAGGTTAAGAGGAGGGGTGCAAGCTCTGAATCGAAGCCCCAGTAAACGGCGGCCGTAACTATAACGGTCCTAAGGTAGCGAAATTCCTTGTCGGGTAAGTTCCGACCTGCACGAATGGCGTAACGACTTCCCCGCTGTCTCCAGCATAGACTCAGTGAAATTGAATTCCCCGTGAAGATGCGGGGTTCCTGCGGTTAGACGGAAAGACCCCGTGCACCTTTACTATAGCTTTACATTGGCATTCGTAGTGGCATGTGTAGGATAGGTGGTAGGCTTTGAAACCTGGGCGCCAGCTCAGGTGGAGCCACCCTTGAAATACCACCCTTATTACTATGGATGTCTAACCGCGGCCCGTTATCCGGGTCCGGGACAATGTATGGTGGGTAGTTTGACTGGGGCGGTCGCCTCCTAAAGAGTAACGGAGGCGCGCGATGGTGGGCTCAGAACGGTCGGAAATCGTTCGCTGAGTGCAATGGCATAAGCCTGCCTGACTGCGAGACTGACAAGTCGAGCAGAGACGAAAGTCGGTCATAGTGATCCGGTGGTCCCGCGTGGAAGGGCCATCGCTCAACGGATAAAAGGTACGCCGGGGATAACAGGCTGATGACCCCCAAGAGTCCATATCGACGGGGTTGTTTGGCACCTCGATGTCGACTCATCGCATCCTGGGGCTGGAGCAGGTCCCAAGGGTATGGCTGTTCGCCATTTAAAGCGGTACGTGAGTTGGGTTCAGAACGTCGTGAGACAGTTCGGTCCCTATCTGCCGTGGGTGTAGGAATATTGAAAGGATCTGTCCCTAGTACGAGAGGACCGGGATGGACGGATCTCTGGTGGACCTGTTGTGGCGCCAGCCGCATAGCAGGGTAGCTATATCCGGACGGGATAACCGCTGAAGGCATCTAAGCGGGAAACCCACCTTAAAACGAGTATTCCCTGAGAACCGTGGAAGACGACCACGTTGATAGGCCGGGTGTGGAAGAGCGGCAACGCTTGAAGCTTACCGGTACTAATAGTTCGATCGGCTTGATCGTTCTCATTCCTTATGCCCATTTGACGAAGTCAAATGGTCTTACCAGCGCTCACGCATGAGCGGCCCCTCCGGGGCCTATGCTCCGCGAGGGCGCCGGAAAACCGGCGACGCGCAGTCGCGCTTGCGGGCTTATGCCCGAAGCGCCCTGTAGAAAACGTCGCCTTGGCACGGAAAGACGGGCAAATGGCGCATGCTTATAGCGAGCAGGTATCTCCTACTCACTATTCCCTACTGCCTAATCCCTAACTCAGCTTCTCGAACAACGTGCGTTTTGCCGACCTGGTGGTTATGGCGGAGCGGCTGCACCCGATCCCATTCCGAACTCGGCCGTGAAACGCTCCAGCGCTGATGGTACTTCGTCTCAAGACGCGGGAGAGTAGGTCGCTGCCAGGTCTGCTAAACGCACGTTCAATCTCACATCCAAATCGGATGCAGGGAAATCTTCTCCTTACTTTTGTTGATGCATGTAGTTGCCCCAAAACCGCCAAGCACTTTGGGCGACATGCATAAGGCCCGCCAAGGGAAGCCCGGGCCGCGCAAGCGGCCCTTTCATTTGGCGAGCCATATACCTATTTGTAGGCCATCCTATTCGTAGGCTTGCGCTTACAGCCAAGGTTGACGCGGGGTGGAGCAGCCCGGTAGCTCGTCAGGCTCATAACCTGAAGGTCACAGGTTCAAATCCTGTCCCCGCAACCAAATCCAACAATCAAACGGCCCGCTCAATGCGGGCCGTTCGCGTTTGGGGCTTCTCGGAACGAGCCGGCCGGAAAGCCTTCATGATCAATCCCCATGTCGTAAGCGATGTTTCCGGGCCACCTTTCGGGAGTGGTCGCAATCTGTGAGGTTGCCGGTTCTGCATTGGGATCGGAGATCGGCTTGTGTCTGGACTTGACCTTACGCTTAACCCGGAGCGACAGCCTCGACGTTTCGAAGTGATCAACGGTGCTGGCGGTCGGCGTCATTGGTCGGTGGATGACAAGTCGCGGATCATCGCGGAGACGCTGGAACCGAACGCGATCATTTCCGAGGTCGCCCGCCGGTATGGTCTCAGGCCACAACAGGTCTTCGCCTGGCGTCGCGAAGCGCGCAAACGGGCTGCTTCGGCGCAGCAGGAATCCCCGACCTTCGTGCCGGCGGTTGTGGTGGTGCCGGAACCTGCAGCCAGGCGTCCACCGAAGCAGCCGAAACGGCAAGCCACCCGAGACGCCGGCGTGATCGAGCTTGAGATCGACGGAGTGGCGATGCGTGTCGGCCGAGGCGCTGATGCGAAGACGGTGGCCACCGTGATCCGTGCCTTGAAGGCGACGACATGATTGGCCCGACCGGCGCGGTCAAGGTGATGGTGGCGACGAAGCCGGTGGACTTCCGGAAAGGGGCAGAAGGATTGTCCGCGCTGGTGCGCGAGACGATGGGCGCCGATCCGTTCAGTGGGGCGGTCTATGTCTTCCGGGCGAAACGGACTGATCGGATCAAGCTGATCTTCTGGGATGGCACTGGCGTCTGCCTCTATGCCAAGCGATTGGAGGATGGGGAGTTCCGCTGGCCGAAGGTGCATGACGGCGTGATGCGGCTGACGGCCGCACAGCTCTCGGCGCTGCTTGAAGGGCTTGATTGGCGGCGCGTCCATGAGGCGCGCCGGACGCGCGCTCCGGCGCAGGCCGGCTGACCCGCGACGAAGTGAATCAGCCTGGATTCCGCTGTCGCGGGCTGTCGGCGAATATGGTCTCATCCTATCATGGCGATGACGGCGGACCAGCTTCCCGACGATCCGGATGTACTGAAGGCGATGGTCCTGGCGCGCGATGTCGAGAATGCTCGCCTGACCCAGATCATCAAGGAATTGCAGCGGCACCGCTTCGGCCGCCGGGCCGAGAGCCTGCCCGAAGATCAACTGCTCCTTGGCCTCGAGGAGGCCGAGCAGATCGAGGCGGACGGCGAGGCAGAGGCCGAACGTGCCGATCCTGCCACGCGCAGGGAGCGCACCGCAAAGCGGCGGGCGAACCGGGGCGCGCTGCCGCCGCATCTGCCGCGCATCGAGATGGTCGTCGACATCAAGGACCATGCCTGCCCATGCTGCCGCAACGGACTTCATCGGATCGGCGAAGACGTTAGCGAACGGCTCGATATCGTGCCGGCGCAACTGCGCGTGATCGTCATGCGGCGACCCAAATATGCGTGTCGTGGTTGCGAGGACGTGGTCGTGCAGGCTCCGGCGCCCGCCCGGCTGATCGAAGGCGGTCTGCCGACCGAGGCGACGATCGCCCAGGTTCTGGTCTCCAAATATGCCGATCACCTGCCGCTCTATCGTCAGGCGCAGATCTACGCCCGGCAGGGCATCAATCTGGACCGCTCCACGCTCGCCGACTGGGTCGGCCGCGCCGCCTGGCATCTGCGTCCGGTCCACGAGCGGCTGCTGGAGAAACTGAAGTCCTCGCCGAAACTCTTTGCCGACGAGACCACGGCGCCGGTGCTGGATCCCGGCCGTGGCAAGACCAAGACCGGACAGTTCTGGGCTTACGCCCGTGATGACCGACCATGGGACGTGAGCGACCCACCCGGTGTCGCCTATATCTATGCGCCGGACAGAAAGGCGGAGCGACCGATCGCTCATCTGGCGGGCTTTGCCGGAATCCTGCAGGTCGACGGATATGGTGGCTATCGGGTGCTCGCCGACAAGAGCGGCGCAACGCTCGCCTTCTGCTGGGCACACGTGCGCCGGCGCTTCTACGAACTCGCCGCGGCCGGCCCGGCACCGATCGCGAGCGAGGCCCTCCGGCGCATCGCAAATCTCTATCGCGTCGAGGACGACATCCGCGGCCAGCCCGCAGACGCACGTCGTGCCGTGCGCCAGGAAAGGAGCCGGCCGATCCTGGCCGAACTCGAGCCGTGGCTGCGCGAGAAGCTCGGCCTGATCAGCCAGAAGACCAAGCTCGCGGAGGCAATCCGCTATACGCTGTCACGCTGGGAGGGGCTGACCCGCTTCCTCGACGACGGCCGCATCGAAATCGATAGCAATACCGTCGAGCGGTCGATCCGCCCGATCGCAACGACCGATTCATACTGCACCTCTTCTTCAAACGTCCGGAAACAGGGACTTTTGGTTTTCCATTTTGATGCGACACGGG